>NZ_JBMDKU010000030.1:0-5506 GCF_057809855.1 Phenylobacterium sp. FG114
TGGGAGTGGTTGTTTTGGAAGCTTTGGGTGCGGGGACAGGATTTGAACCTGTGACCTTCAGGTTATGAGCCTGACGAGCTACCGGGCTGCTCCACCCCGCGGCAAAGCCTAGAGCGGACATCGTGAATTGAAGGGTTCTGGATCCTGATCCGCTTGGTAGACCTGGCGGCGACCTACTCTCCCGCGCCTTAAGACGAAGTACCATTGGCCCTGAGGAGCTTAACGACCGAGTTCGGGATGGGATCGGGTGGGGACTCCTCGGCATAACCACCAGGTCAACGAAGCGGATCAGATTGAGAAGACATCGCCGCCTGAAAGGCGCGCAATTCATGAGTTTTGATAAGAACGATCAAGCCGATCGAGCGATTAGTACCAGTAAGCTCCATGCCTCGCGGCACTTCCACACCTGGCCTATCAACGTGGTGGTCTACCACGGCTCTCGGCGAAGCCTTGTTTTGAGGTTAGTTTCCCGCTTAGATGCTTTCAGCGGTTATCTATTCCACACTTAGCTACCCTGCTGCGCGGCTGGCGCCACGACAGGTCCACCAGAGGTGTGTCCATCCCGGTCCTCTCGTACTAGGGACAGATCCTCTCAAGCTTCGTACACCCACGGCAGATAGGGACCAAACTGTCTCACGACGTTCTGAACCCAGCTCACGTACCACTTTAATCGGCGAACAGCCGAACCCTTGGGACCTGCTCCAGCCCCAGGATGTGATGAGCCGACATCGAGGTGCCAAACTTTGCCGTCGCTGTGGACGCTTGGGCAAAATCAGCCTGTTATCCCTAGAGTACCTTTTATCCGTTGAGCGATGGCCCTTCCATACAGAACCACCGGATCACTATGGCCGACTTTCGTCTCTGTTCGACTTGTCAGTCTCACAGTCAGGCGGGCTTATGCCATTGCACTCGACGAGCGATTTCCGACCGCTCTGAGCCCACCATCGCGCGCCTCCGTTACACTTTGGGAGGCGACCGCCCCAGTCAAACTGCCCGCCACGCCATGTCCCGGATCCGGATAACGGACCGCGGTTAGACGTCAACGACAACAAGGGTGGTATTTCAAGGTTGGCTCCACCAGAGCTGGCGCCCCGGTTTCATAGCCTCCCACCTATCCTACACATGTTGTCGCTAACGCCAAGGCGAAGCTGCAGTAAAGGTTCATAGGGTCTTTCCGTCTGACCGCGGGAACCCCGCATCTTCACGGGGAATTCAATTTCGCTGAGCCTATGCTGGAGACAGTGGGGAAGTCGTTACGCCATTCGTGCAGGTCGGAACTTACCCGACAAGGAATTTCGCTACCTTAGGACCGTTATAGTTACGGCCGCCGTTTACCGGGGCTTCAATTCGGAGCTTGCACCCCTCCTTTTAACCTTCCGGCACCGGGCAGGCGTCAGACCCTATACTTCACCTTACGGTTTAGCAGAGCCCTGTGTTTTTGATAAACAGTCGCTACCCCCTGGCCTGTGCCACTCATTCTTGCTTGCGCAAGGTGAGTCACGCTTATCCCGAAGTTACGCGTGCAATTTGCCGAGTTCCTTCAGCATAGTTCTCTCAAGCGCCTTGGTATGCTCTACCAGTCCACCTGTGTCGGTTTCGGGTACGGTCTCTGTTGGAGTTATTTCCAGGAACACCTTCACTGCCGGGAGCAATCCAATAAGCCCCGACAATACACGGCATTCGTCACTTCCAACTGGCCCAGGAATATTTACCTGGTTCCCATCGATTACGCCTTTCGGCCTCACCTTAGGGGCCGGCTAACCCTGCGCAGATTAACTTTACGCAGGAACCCTTGGACTTTCGGCGAGAGTGTCTCTCACACTCTTTGTCGCTACTCATGTCAGCATTCTCACTTCCGATACCTCCAGCTGGCCTCACGACCAACCTTCACAGGCTTACGGAACGCTCCGCTACCGCGTGCTTACGCACACCCATACCTTCGGCGACTGGCTTGAGCCCCGTTACATTTTCCGCGCAGGATCGCTTGACCAGTGAGCTGTTACGCTTTCTTTAAATGATGGCTGCTTCTAAGCCAACATCCTGGTTGTCAAAGCAATCCCACATCGTTTCCCACTTAGCCAGTACTTGGGGGCCTTAGATGATGGTTAGGGTTGTTTCCCTTTTCACGACGGACGTTAGCACCCGCCGTGTGTCTCCCGGATAGTTCTCTTGGGTATTCGGAGTTTGGTTAGAATTGGTAGATCTCGCGACCCCCGCATCCATCCAGTGCTCTACCCCCCAAGGAATTCGTCCGAGGCTCTACCTAAATAGATTTCGCGGAGAACCAGCTATGTCCAGGTTTGATTGGCCTTTCACCCCTATCCACAAGTCATCCCAGACCTTTTCAACGGGCACGGGTTCGGTCCTCCAGCTGGTGTTACCCAGCCTTCAACCTGCTCATGGATAGATCACCTGGTTTCGGGTCGTCATGCGACGTACTTATTCGCCCTATTCAGACTCGCTTTCGCTGCGCCTACACCTAACGGCTTAAGCTTGCACGGCACATGAAGTCGCTGACCCATTATACAAAAGGTACGCCGTCACCACGCGAGGTGGCTCCGACTGCTTGTAGGCTTCCGATTTCAGGTTCTATTTCACTCCCCTTGTCGGGGTGCTTTTCACCTTTCCCTCACGGTACTTGTTCACTATCGGTCACTGAGGAGTACTTAGGCTTGGAGGATGGTCCCCCCATGTTCAGACAGGATTTCACGTGTCCCGCCCTACTCGAGTCTGTCGCTAATTGACGCCTACGGGGCTATCACCCGCTATGGCCGACCTTTCCAAGTCGTTCGGCTTTATGTCACGACAGCACTGGCCTGGTCCCGTTTCGCTCGCCACTACTACGGGAGTCTCGGTTGATGTCCTTTCCTCCGGGTACTGAGATGTTTCAGTTCCCCGGGTTTGCTCAATGAACCCTATGTATTCAGGTCATTGTACCTTTGAACGACCTACGAACCAGAACTCCAGCCGAAGCTGAAGTTCACATTCGCAGACCGTAAAGGTGGGTTTCCCCATTCGGAAATGTCCGGATCAAAGGGTGCTCGCGCCTCCCCGGACCTTATCGCAGCGTGCCACGTCCTTCATCGCCTCTCAGTGCCAAGGCATCCGTCAGAAGCCCTTATGCGCTTGATCGTTCTCAGCAAAACTCATGCGTGGGGACGATGCCGACCGGACTTAAGAAACCCGGACAGCGCCCACACATGCGCTTTGTATTTCAGACTTGATGTCTTCTCGGATCCGTCCTCCAAGCGCAGGGGGCGCCGGACGAACCCTTCAATTCACGATGTCAGATGCCACCGCACCGGCCGAAGCCAGGTGGATGGAAACTCGTAATGCTTACCCGATCGCGCGGGAGGTCCTCACTTCAGAGAGGATGGTGGAGCCAGACGGGATCGAACCGACGACCTCATGCTTGCAAAGCACGCGCTCTACCAACTGAGCTATGGCCCCTAAATCCATAGAGGCGGCCACAGCTGGGAGCCGTCATCGATCCGTCGTCCGCCCGCCCGAGGGTCACACAATGGAAGAAGTGTGGTGGGCCCAGGCAGACTCGAACTGCCGACCTCACGCTTATCAGGCGTGTGCTCTAACCAACTGAGCTACAGGCCCTTGAAGCGGTCCGCTCAAACGCCCGCCCACATATGGACCTGGCGCCTGAATGCGCGATCGCACCGTCTGCCTAGCCGGCAGCGGTGTAAGCGGAAAGAGAAACGGAGACGGCGACGTCCCGCACCTGTTTAGGTGTCTTTGGAAGACCAATAGGAAGCGTGAGCGTCCTGGAGGTCCATCCTTAGAAAGGAGGTGATCCAGCCGCAGGTTCCCCTACGGCTACCTTGTTACGACTTCATCCCAGTCGCTGACCCTACCGTGGTCGGCTGCCTCCATTGCTGGTTAGCGCACCGCCTTCGGGTAAAGCCAACTCCCATGATGTGACGGGCGGTGTGTACAAGGCCCGGGAACGTATTCACCGCGGCATGCTGATCCGCGATTACTAGCGATTCCGACTTCATGCACTCGAGTTGCAGAGTGCAATCCGAACTGAGACGACTTTTAGGGATTAGCTCACCTTCGCAGGGTTGCAACCCTCTGTAGTCGCCATTGTAGCACGTGTGTAGCCCACCCCGTAAGGGCCATGAGGACTTGACGTCATCCCCGCCTTCCTCCGGATTAGCTCCGGCAGTCCCACTAGAGTGCCCAACTTAATGCTGGCAACTAATGGCGAGGGTTGCGCTCGTTGCGGGACTTAACCCAACATCTCACGACACGAGCTGACGACAGCCATGCAGCACCTGTGTCCTGGTCCCCGAAGGGAAAACCGGATCTCTCCGGCGGTCCAGGCATGTCAAAAGGTGGTAAGGTTCTGCGCGTTGCTTCGAATTAAACCACATGCTCCACCGCTTGTGCGGGCCCCCGTCAATTCCTTTGAGTTTTAATCTTGCGACCGTACTCCCCAGGCGGAGTGCTTAATGCGTTAGCTGCGTCACCGACATGCATGCATGCCGACAACTAGCACTCATCGTTTACAGCGTGGACTACCAGGGTATCTAATCCTGTTTGCTCCCCACGCTTTCGCGCCTCAGCGTCAGTATCGGGCCAGTGAGTCGCCTTCGCCACTGGTGTTCCGCCGAATATCTACGAATTTCACCTCTACACTCGGCATTCCACTCACCTCTCCCGAACTCAAGACAGCCAGTATCAAAGGCAGTTCCAAGGTTGAGCCCTGGGCTTTTACCTCTGACTAAACTGTCCGCCTACGCGCCCTTTACGCCCAGTAATTCCGAGCAACGCTAGCCCCCTTCGTATTACCGCGGCTGCTGGCACGAAGTTAGCCGGGGCTTCTTCTCCGGGTACCGTCATTATCTTCCCCGGTGAAAGAATTTTACAATCCTAAGACCTTCATCATTCACGCGGCATGGCTGCGTCAGGCTTTCGCCCATTGCGCAAGATTCCCCACTGCTGCCTCCCGTAGGAGTCTGGGCCGTGTCTCAGTCCCAGTGTGGCTGATCATCCTCTCAGACCAGCTATGGATCGTCGGCTTGGTGGGCCTTTACCCCACCAACTACCTAATCCAACGCGGGCCGCTCCAATGGCGATAAATCTTTCCCCCGAAGGGCTCATCCGGTATTAGCACAAGTTTCCCTGTGTTGTTCCGAACCAAAGGGCACGTTCCCACGCGTTACTCACCCGTCCGCCACTGCTCCGAAGAGCCGTTCGACTTGCATGTGTTAGGCCTGCCGCCAGCGTTCGCTCTGAGCCAGGATCAAACTCTCAGGTTGAGTTGACGTTCTGACTTTCTGCGTAACCGATCTACTCGAGATCGGCTGGCTATAGTCTGCGTAGTTCTTGACGAGTTCCCACAAATCATAGCCGAACCGAAGTCCGACCATATTCATGGTGTCTTCAAGAGACCGCAGTCACAGTCAGCGTCGAGATAGCCTGGTTAAGACTATCGCCAGGACGCCGCCGCCTGCGTTTCTCTTTCCTATTCAACGATGTCAAAGACCCG
>NZ_JBMDKU010000031.1:0-5228 GCF_057809855.1 Phenylobacterium sp. FG114
CGATATCTGACCTTCACCCCTTTTGACCCGGGAGCGGACGTTCTCAACATCAGGCCGGGGTGGAAAACGACATAACCCTAAGAGCGAACTTCGGCCCGATACAGGTGAGTTTCATTGCGCAGGGTGATCTCGCCCAGCGGCGCTAGCGAGTTCTCGAGCTCGGCTAGTAGCCGATCACATCGATCGGCCCCCATCGCGTTGTAATATGAGCGCGTGCGCAGTTGGCTCACGAAGGCGTGGGCCGTCACCTGCTCCGACCAAGCGTACGCCCGATGGGTCACGGGACCGAAGCGGCCGGAAGCATCGAAAAGAGCGCGCACAGGTCCTTCGGGAAGGTACCAAGCCTCAGGCAAATGCCCCCAAAGTTCGGGCGCCATTTCGGCGTAGATCGGTTCGGCTATCGCCAGGACGTCGGCCGATGGCGGCATGGGAACGTGCCCGAAGACGGCGAGCGATCCACCCGGCCCAAGGGCATACGCCGCCTTTGCAAACCCAACGACGGGGTCGATCCAGTGCCAGGCCTGAGCCGAAGCCACCAATCGGAAGCTGGCCGGATCCGGATCGAACTGCTCGAACTGCGCGATGTGGAACCTCACGCGGTCCCCAAGGCTCGCCTGCGCCAGGCTGATCAACTCGGCGCCTGGGTCCAGGGCCACGATGTCCCAGCCGAAGTCGAGCAAGCCGCGCGTGGCCTGGCCACTTCCGCATCCCACCTCGAGTGCTCGGTGGCCGACACCTCCAGCCGCTTCGGTGAGGTCCGCAAAGAGCGCGTCAGGATAAGCTGGACGCCAGGCATGGTATTCGGCCGCGACCGCGTCGAACATGTTCTTCTCATCGGTCATCGACGCGAGCACCTGTGAGGTAGGCGCTTACGTAACAACGGCAGCCCTGCGTCAGCAACGGCTCCGATCCTGTCACGGAAGAACGCCGGGGGAGGCGACCTTCGACGCTGGTTTGCGAATGTCCGCTTCCGGCACCGATCCCAATGTCGGCTTCTGGCGCAGGGCCGGCGTTCGCCGTCACACGGGATCCCATCAACAGATGGCCACGCCCGTCGCGCGCTCATCAGCGCGTATGGGTCTCACCCTGGGCGATCTCGGACAGCAGCCAGTCCCGGAAGGCTCTGACTTTCCGGCGCCGCAGGGCCTCGGGCGGATAGACCAGGTAGAAGCTCGAGTAGGCCTTCAGCGCATGACCGAACGGACGGACAAGCCGGCCTGCGGCCAGATCCCCGGCCACAAGCATGGTCCGGCCGAGCGCCACGCCTTCGCCCTGCACCGCCGCCTCGACCGCGAAGGTGTAGGAATCGAAGGTAAGGCCGCTGTTTGCGTCGACGCCCGTGACCCCCGCGCTGGCGAGCCACGTCGACCACCCGATCGGATAGGCGTCACGGATGAGAGTGTGGCGCCTGAGATCCTCGGGCGTGCGCAGAGGGTCAGGGCCCTCCAATAGCCGGGGGCTGCAGACCGGGAAAACCTCTTCGTCCGTCAGGAGCTCAGCGGTCAGGCCCGGATAGTTCCCGTCGCCATAGCGGATCGCGATATCGATGCCGTCGCCCAGGAAATTGGTCAGCGTCCCGGTCGTCGTGACCCTGACGTTGATGTCGTCGTGGGCCCGGCGGAAGCGGTAGAGGCGCGGCACCAGCCACTTGCCGGCGAAACCATCGGAGGTGCTGACATCCAGCGTCGATTCCGAATGCCGCGCCGTCACCGCCGCGGTCGCCTGAGCGAGTTGGTCGAGTGTCTCGCGGACCGAACGTGCGTAGGGCTCGCCGACCGCCGTCAGCCGCACCGACCGTGTCCCGCGCTCGAACAGCATCACGCCTAGCTGCTCCTCTAGGTTCTTGACGGCGCGGCTGATGGCGCCGTGCGTCACGTGAAGTTCCTCGGCCGCCTTCGTGAAGCTCAACAGGCGGGCCGCAGCCTCGAAGCTCGGCAACGGGGAGAGCGGCGGCAGCTTGCGGGGCATAGCTCACGCATGAGTTCTGATCACAAATGAACGTCCATTAGTAGTTTGTCTGGGAGCCCACAAGGCTCGAATATCACTGACATTGTCGCTCATTTCCCGACGCTCTGGTGCAAGTCGGGATGTGAGTGTCGTTCTTGCAATGCCGTGTTTGCCGGCCCATCAGAACAGCTGGAGATCGCCATGCTGAAGATATTCCACCTCCCCGGATCCCGATCGGATCGCCTCGTCTGGCTGGCCGAAGAGATGGGCCTGCCTTATGAGCTGAAACTCGAGACCTTCGGGCAATTCTCAGACGATTTCGTCGAAGCCAACCCCGCGCGCGCGTTGCCGGCCATCCGGGACGGCGGGGTGGCTATGGGGGAATCCATCGCCATCATGCAGTACATGATGGGCGCCTACGGGCCGACGCCGTTGGAACTGAAGCCGGGGGCTCCCCGGTACGCCGACTACCTGCAGTTCCTGGTCTTCGGGGAGGGGTCGATGGCGGCCTTTCTCAATCCGGTCTTCATCACCCTCTTCACGGCGCCCGAGGATCAGAAGCAGAACTTCACGCTGAAGGTGGCGAAGGACCTGTTCCGTGGACGCCTGAGGTCGCTGGACTCGCAACTGGCTAAGGGCGACTACCTCGCGGGCGAATTCACGGCCGCCGACATCTCGGTCGGCTGGTCGCTGGATGTGGCGGCCGGGATCGGATTGGACGCGGACTATTCCCCGGCGGTTAACGGTTATCGTGAGCGGCTTCACGCTCGCCCGGCCTACCGGAACGCCATCTCGCGATAGGCTCCCGCGCGGCGTCCAAGGCGCAGCGGCAATGCCCGCAAGGGTTGGAGCTTCACACGGCGGGGTACGTCCAGCGAATGTCTACTTTATGCGGAACACCCAACGACCGCTGCTGGCGCGTTGCTGTCATCACGCAGGCGGGTCAGTAGACGTTGTCGAAGGCCCATCCGGTGAGGCCCAGGAACACCAGGCCGGCCTCGCGGACAGGCCCCGTCTCCGGAGTCCAACGCTTCAGATAGCGGTACTGGCCGCGATCGTTTGCCTCGATGAGCCAGTTAGACCCGTCGACGCCCTCCAAACATCCGATCGGGGGTTGCGCGAAGAGCTGGCCTGCCTCGACGACACGACGCACCTCCCCGACCTCGGGGGCGGTGAGTTGACGGTCCGCGACCTTGATCGGGCCGCCCGGGCTGTAGCCTCCGTGACCCGACAGCTGCTTGGCGCGGAGCCGCATGCCGCCGCCAGACGTCTCGTCCACGCGGACGATCACCGGGGCATCGAAGCTCCGCAGCCAGGTGAAGCGGTAGGTGAGGGCCTGCCGGGCCGTAGTGGATCGCGAGGCGAGGTAGAGGGACGGCTCCTGGGCGGCCCGCCAGTGCTGCGGGTACCAGGCGTCCTCCACGTCATCGATCATCAAGGTCCGGCCACCCCCCATTTCGGGATGGCGTTCGGCCACGCATGAGACGTGTGTCGTCCTGTACGCGGGCGAGAAGTACGCCTGCGGGGGAAGCCAATCGAGCCACCCCTCGGCCGCGGCGGCCACGACCATCGTCATCGCGATCACGACCAATGCTGTCGGAAACGCGACTGCAGGGATGCGGATGTCCCCAACGGGCGTTGTCGGTGGGGGCCAGTTCGGAACCCGGTTCGAACGCGGCGTTGCGTGGGTTCGTGTGCCTCTGAGCAGGGTGCTGTCGACGAGAGCGCGTGCGGGTGGCGTTCGGCCAGGAAGTGAACGCCCCCAGACGTAGCCTGTCGTGGCGCCGCTGAGCGCCGAGAAGGCGATAAACTCGAGCGGCGTGCTGGCGCCGACGAGCGCCAGAAGCGCCCAGACTACACCTGCGCCGGCGAGGCCGCCGATGGCGGCGTAGGTTCCTTGGCCTTCCAGGGCTAGCCGGCGCAACGCCCATCTGGCGGGGATTCCGACGATAAGCGTCGCGATCGACACGAGGCCGGTGGCCAGGGCTACTACAATCCCGATCTGGATGGGCAGCGGCAGCGCGTCTGGGGCTCGCCAGGGATCGGACAGCGCGGGGATGACGAGGAGGAGCGATGGGACCGAAGCCGCTGCCATCGTTCCCGCGAGCACGGCCCTGAACAGCGCTCCTGCCATGGCCAAGCCTTAAACCAGCCGAGATACATTTCAACGTCTGCAACGGGGTCGGACCCGGACGTAGCAGGGGCAGAGTGATCAAACGTCCGCTTCCCGCACCGATCTCAAGGTCCGGTCATGGCGCCGGGCGGTCATTTCGCCCGGCCTGGCACCGACGCGTGAGAGCGGCCCCCTCCAAGGTCGGTGCGGGGTGGAAGGCGGGCATTGCTTCCGTGCCATGGCGCCGCGCGCTAGCTTCACCTTATGGACGCATTTGATTGGCTCGCAGAATGGTACGAGGCGCAGTGCGATGGGGACTGGGAGCACAGCTTCGGCCCCGAGATAGGTACGATCGACAACCCTGGCTGGTCAGTGAAGATTGACTTGGCGAGCACGGATTGCGACGGGCGAACAATGGAGCCGCAATCGCACAACTACGAGCACGCAACCGACTGGTGGACCTGCTCGGTAAAAGACAATGTCTTCTATGGATATGGCGGCCCATGCCAATTGCGCTCGCTGCTGGAAGCGTTCAGGGACTGGGCGTTAGCTGATTAGCTGCCGTTCTGGGGTCTCCAACGGGTCTGCTCCGGCATCTGCACCCGTCCGGTTATGCGGACCTGCCGCGCTAACCCCACATCGGACGCCATGGACGGCCGTGGAGGGTGGAGTGGCGAAGTTGGATGTCGCGCCCATATCCTCGACTGCGAACTCCAGGGAACAGCCGCCTTCAAGCGTTTGTAGAGACACCATAGCCAAGCTTCACATGTTCATGGCGGGGTGCAAGGAATGTCGGCTCCCGACCGGTTGCGGCTGTTCGCGAGACAGGTGAAGCTGGGCCATGGCTGCTCAGATCTTTTCGCGACCGCTCTTCGCAGCATTCTTCGCGACATTCGCGATTTTCGCCGTTGTCGGGCTCGTCATGTTCCTCGCGCGTGCGCCGTTCGACCTCGTGAAGACATGGTTGGAGGTGGCCTACCCAGTCACCTGGGCCGCGATTTGGTTCTATCTTTGGCGGCGCGAGAACGCGCGTTCAAAGAGGTAGTTCGCAGCGGACTGTGGCTGAAGTGCTCGGCCACATATGTCCTGTCGGTCGAAGACCGCTTCCCACCCCGGCCTGATGTTGAGAACGGCCGCTCCCGGGTCAAAAGGGTGAAGGTCAGATATC
>NZ_JBMDKU010000032.1:0-1384 GCF_057809855.1 Phenylobacterium sp. FG114
GGCTGGGGCCCAACGGGCGAAGCCGACCCTGTGTGGACGGCTCTCCGTCGGCAAGGGGTGTTCTTGAGCGTTCTGCAGGGCTGGTCGGTGCGGCCATGTGTTCGGCCTGTCGCTGCGGCGCTGATGGCCGCGGGCCATAATGCCTTGATCGCGCGTATCAGGTCCCGACCAATTGCACGCACTCGAAGTGCAGGGTCGAAGCGGGGTCTCCCGATCCGGCGGTATCAACCGGCTTTCTGCATCAGCTCCAGTTCGCCCTTTCCAACCTCGTTGCGCGGTCGACCGCGCCTAGCTCATGCGGCGAGCGGCTCTCGGTAGCGCTCACCGGTCATCATCATCGCCCAGACGGTTCGGGCGGTCTTGTTGGCCAGCGCCACCGCGGCGACCTTCGCCTTGCGACGGCCGAGAAGCTGCGCGAGCCATGGGCGGCGCGTCGCGCTCGCGTACCGGATCACCGCCATGGCGCCGACGACGAGCATCTGGCGCAGATAGCGATGGCCCGCCTTGCAGATGGAGCCGAGCCGCTCTTTGCCGCCGCTGGAGTTCTGTCGCGGGACCAGGCCGATCCAGGCCGCAAGGTCGCGTCCCGACCGGAAGATGCCGGGATCAGCGACGCTGGCCACCAGGGCGCTGGCGAGCACCGGCCCCACGCCGGGGATCGCCATCAGCCTTCGCCCGAGCTCGGTGCTTCGCGCGTCGGCCATGATCCTGCGATCGTTCTCCAGGATCTGCGCCTTCACCACACCCAGCTGCGCGGCCAGCATCTGCAGGCAGGTGCGCGCGTCGGCCGGCAGGCGGTCGTCGCCAGCGTCGGCGATCACGTCGAGCAGCCGCTCAAGGCCAAGACGACCCGCGGCCGCGACGATCCCGAACTCCCCGAGATGGGCTCGGATGGCGTTGGAGAGCTGGGTGCGCTGGCGGCAGAGCACCAGCCGCACCCGGTGCAGCATCATCGCGCTCTGCTGCTCGGGAGTCTTGACCGCCACGAACCGCATCGTCGGGCGGGTCACGGCCTCGCAGATCGCCTCGGCGTCAGCCGCGTCGTTCTTGCCGCGCTTGACGTAGGGCTTCACGTACTGCGCCGGCATCAGCTTCACCTGATGCCCGAGGGCGATCAACTCGCGGGCCCAGAAGTGTGAGGACGCGCAGGCCTCCATGCCGATCAGGCAGGCCGGCTGCCTGGCGAAGAACTGCAGGAGCTGAGATCGCCTGATCTGCCGCCGGACGACCACCTCGCCGACCGCGTCGACGCCATGCACCTGGAACACCGACTTCGCGAGATCCAGACCAATCGTAACCACCTGACCCATCACTCTCCTCCTGTTTGCAGGAGCTATGCTCCCGCGGGTGGTGGAGAGCCGTCCACAGCATCAATTGCGGACCC
>NZ_JBMDKU010000033.1:0-1271 GCF_057809855.1 Phenylobacterium sp. FG114
TGACGTGACCCCCGTTTCTCATCCAGTCGTAACGAGAGTCCTGGGTTGATCTGAGCCGTGCTCGGCGGGGGTTGCAAGAGGCCGGCGCGCGGAGACATCAGGTATCGCAGCGTGCCGGCCGGACTCTCCGGATAGGGCTCGGGCGTAGTCCCCTGGCGTCAGCCAGCCGAGCTTCGAGTGCGGCCGGGCTTCGTTGTAGTCGCGCCGCCAGGTCTCCAGCACGGCGCGGGCATGGGGCAGAGAGCGGAAGAGCGTCTCGTTCAGCAGCTCGTCTCGGAGGCGGCCGTTGAAGCTCTCGTTGAAGCCGTTCTGCTGCGGCTTTCCCGGCGCGATGTAGTGCCAGCCGACGCCGGTCTCGTCGGCCCAGCCGAGGATGGCGTTGGAGGTGTACTCCGTGCCGTTGTCGCTGACGATCATGTCGGGTCGCCCGCGGTGAGCGATGATGGCGTCCAGCTCGCGAGCGACCCGGCGCCCCGACAGCGAGGTGTCCGCCACCAGGGCCAGGCACTCGCGCGTGCAGTTGTCGATCACCGTCAGGATCCGGAAGCGCCGCCCGTCGGTCATCTGATCGGAGACGAAGTCCAGGCTCCAGCGCTGGTTGGGCAGCAGCGGCGCCTCGATCGGTCGCCGGGTCCCCATCGCCCGCTTGCGACCGCCGCGCCGACGCACGGTCAGCCGTTCCTCACGGTAGATCCGCTGGACCCGCTTCCTGTTCACCGCCTGGCCTTCCCGCCGCAGCAGCACGTGCAGGCGGCGATAGCCGAAGCGCCGCCGCTCCTGGGCCAGCGCCTTCAGCCGTTCGCGCAGGGCGCCATCGTCGGGCCGCGTCGCCTGGTAGCGCACGCTCGCCCGATCCGCCCCGATCACCCGGCACGCCCGCCGCTCGCTCATCTCGTAGGTCGACTGCAGATACGCCGCAGCCTCCCGATGCGCGGCGGGCGTCACCACTTTTTTCCCAGCAGATCCTTCAGCGCGACGTTGTCGAGCATCGCGTCCGCCAGCATCCGCTTCAGCTTGGCGTTCTCGTCCTCCAGCGCCTTCAGCCGCCGGGCCTCCGACACGTCCAGCCCGCCAAACTTGGCCTTCCACTTGTAGAACGTCGGCGAGCTGAGACCGTGCTTCCTGCACAAATCCGCCACCGGCACGCCGGCCTCCTGCTCCCGCAGGATCCCGATGATCTGCTCTTCCGTGAACCTTGATCGCTTCATTCGTCCGTCCTTTGGTCGGGCGGACTCTAGCTATTCCTGGCTGAGTTTCAGGGGGTCACGTCA
>NZ_JBMDKU010000034.1:0-1038 GCF_057809855.1 Phenylobacterium sp. FG114
GACTACGTGAAGAACATGATCACGGGCGCGGCGCAGATGGACGGCGCGATCCTGGTGGTGTCGGCGGCGGACGGTCCGATGCCGCAGACGCGCGAGCACATCCTGCTGGCGCGTCAGGTGGGCGTGCCGGCGCTGGTGGTGTTCATGAACAAGGTCGACATGGTCGACGATGAAGAGCTGCTGGACCTGGTGGAGATGGAAGTTCGCGAGCTTCTGTCGGGCTACGAGTTCCCGGGCGACGACATCCCGATCGTGAAGGGCTCGGCGCTGGCGGCGGTGGAAGGCCGTGACCCGGCGATCGGCGAGGATCGGATCCTCGAGCTGATGACGCAGGTGGACGCCTACATTCCGCAGCCGGAGCGTCCGGTGGACCTGCCGTTCCTGATGCCGGTGGAAGACGTGTTCTCGATCTCGGGTCGCGGCACGGTGGTCACGGGCCGGATCGAGAAGGGCATCGTGAAGGTCGGCGAGGAAGTGGAGATCGTGGGCATCCGCGACGTGCAGAAGACGACCTGCACGGGCGTGGAGATGTTCCGCAAGCTGCTGGACCAGGGCCAGGCGGGCGACAACGTGGGCGTGCTGCTGCGCGGCACGAAGCGCGAGGACGTGGAGCGCGGCCAGGTGCTGTGCAAGCCGGGCTCGATCACGCCGCACACGGAGTTCCTGGCGGAAGCCTACATCCTGACGAAGGAAGAGGGCGGCCGTCACACCCCGTTCTTCACGAACTACCGTCCGCAATTCTACTTCCGGACGACGGACGTGACGGGGATCATCAAGCTGAAGGAAGGCGTGGAGATGATCATGCCCGGCGACAACGCCGAGCTGACCGTCGAGCTGATCACGCCGATCGCCATGGACCAGGGCCTGCGCTTCGCGATCCGCGAAGGCGGCCGGACCGTCGGTTCGGGCGTCGTGTCGAAGATCATCAAGTAAGCACGCCGCTTACCTGACTATCGAACTCAAGGGCCGCCGGATCACTCCGGCGGCCCTTTTGCTTGCCCGCATGACAACCGTGTCATGACCGACATTTAAGCTGCC
>NZ_JBMDKU010000035.1:0-527 GCF_057809855.1 Phenylobacterium sp. FG114
CGGCGGCGTTCCGCCGGGTGTGCCGGGCGTGCCTGGCGGCCGACCTTGGCTCGCGCCGGCCGCCGCCCGCGCGGGGCCCGTGATGCGCACAGCGCCGGTCAGGCCCGCAACGCCGGCCACAGTCGCGGCTGCCGCGCCACCGACCGCCAGGGCCCCGGTCGCGAGCGCGCCGGCGCCCAACGCCGGCCCGCCGGTGACGAGGGCCGAGGCGAGGTTGGGGATGAACAGCGCCAGCATGGCCAGCAGCAGCGATGCCGCCAGGATCGCCAGGGCCTCATAGAGGTCGGGGTTGGCGGAGGGCTGCAGCTGGTCGAACACCGAGCGCGCCCCGGACACCACGATGGCCAGCGCCAGCACCTTCAGGCCGGACGACACGACGAAGCCCAGGGGCCGCTCGGCGAGGAAGGACGACTTCGACCAGATCCCGAACGGCAGCAGCACGAAGCCACCCAGGGTGACGATCTTGAACTCGAGCAGGGTGACGATGATCTGCAGCGCCAGCACCGCGAAGGCGAGCATGATGCCGA
>NZ_JBMDKU010000036.1:0-449 GCF_057809855.1 Phenylobacterium sp. FG114
GCGGCGTATCCGCCGATGCGTTTGACGTTGCAGTGGACCCAGAGCTTTTCGAGGGTCTCGACGAGTTCGTCCATCATGCGGTCGTCGTGGGCGGGGCTGGGCGTGAAGCGCAGGCGCTCGGTGCCGCGCGGCACGGTGGGGAAGTTGATCGGCTGGACGTAGACGCCGTGCTCTTCGAGCAGGATGTCCGAGATCATCTTGCAGTGGACGGGGTCGCCGACCATCAGCGGCACGATGTGGCTGACGGAGGGCATCACCGGCAGGCCGGCCTTGCGGAACTTGGCCTTCAGCGCGGCGGCGCGCTCCTGGTGGGCCTGGCGCACCTCGTCGTGGGCCTTGAGGTAGCGGATCGAGGCCACCGCGCCCGCGGCCAACGCCGGCGGCAGCGAGGTGGTGAAGATGAAGCCGTCGGCCCAGCTGCGGATGGCGTCGCAGATCACTTCGTCGGC